>NZ_CP015124.1:1917500-1957500 GCF_001678945.1 Phaeobacter gallaeciensis | reverse complement strand
GAATGCGTTGGGAAGCGCAGCCATAGCGGGTGATAGCCCCGTACAGGAAGCTTTGATGGACGTATTAAGTAGGGCGGAACACGTGAAATTCTGTCTGAAGATCGGAGGACCACCTTCGAAGGCTAAGTACTCCTTACTGACCGATAGTGAACCAGTACCGTGAGGGAAAGGTGAAAAGCACCCCGACGAGGGGAGTGAAACAGTACCTGAAACCGAACGCCTACAATCAGTTGGAGGCCCCTTGAGGGCTGACAGCGTACCTTTTGTATAATGGGTCATCGACTTGGTCTCACGAGCAAGCTTAAGCCGCTAGGCGAAGGCGCAGCGAAAGCGAGTCTTAATAGGGCGAATGAGTTCGTGGGATCAGACCCGAAACCGAGTGATCTAGGCATGGCCAGGTTGAAGGTGCGGTAACACGCACTGGAGGACCGAACCCACATCTGTTGAAAAAGATCGGGATGAGCTGTGCCTAGGGGTGAAAGGCCAATCAAACTCGGAGATAGCTGGTTCTCTGCGAAATCTATTTAGGTAGAGCGTCATCCGAATACCCCGGGGGGTAGAGCACTGGATGGGTAATGGGGCCCCACAGGCTTACTGATCCTAACCAAACTCCGAATACCCGGGAGTACTAGATGGCAGACACACTGCGGATGCTAACGTCCGTAGTGGAGAGGGAAACAACCCTGACCTCCGGCTAAGGCCCCCAATTCATGGCTAAGTGGGAAAGCAGGTGGGACGACCAAAACAACCAGGAGGTTGGCTTAGAAGCAGCCATCCTTTAAAGATAGCGTAACAGCTCACTGGTCTAAATAAGTTGTCCTGCGGCGAAGATGTAACGGGGCTCAAGCCATGAGCCGAAGCCGAGGATGCACATAGTGCATGGTAGCAGAGCGTAGTGTGACATAGTCTCATGTCTCCTTACTTCCTTCGGGAAGATTGGAGACAAGAGGCTTTCGATGAAGCCGGGGCGTGAGCCATCCGGTGGAGAGATCACTAGCGAGAATGATGACATGAGTAGCGACAAAGAGTGTGAGAGACACTCTCGCCGAAAGTCCAAGGGTTCCTGCTTAAAGCTAATCTGAGCAGGGTAAGCCGGCCCCTAAGCCGAGGCCGAAAGGCGTAGGCGATGGGAACCAGGTTAATATTCCTGGGCCAGGAGGATGTGACGGATTGCGACTGTAGTTCAGCCTTATCGGATTGGTTGGGCTGCTGAGCAGTCCCTGGAAATAGCCCTCCATCAGACCGTACCCTAAACCGACACAGGTGGACTGGTAGAGAATACCAAGGCGCTTGAGAGAACGATGTTGAAGGAACTCGGCAAAATACCTCCGTAAGTTCGCGAGAAGGAGGCCCGGGTTCAAGGCAACTTGGATCCGGGGGCACAAACCAGGGGGTGGCGACTGTTTATTAAAAACACAGGGCTCTGCGAAGTCGCAAGACGACGTATAGGGTCTGACGCCTGCCCGGTGCCTGAAGGTTAAAAGGAGGAGTGAGAGCTCCGAATTGAAGCCCAGGTAAACGGCGGCCGTAACTATAACGGTCCTAAGGTAGCGAAATTCCTTGTCGGGTAAGTTCCGACCTGCACGAATGGCGTAACGACTTCCCCGCTGTCTCCAACATCGACTCAGCGAAATTGAATTGCCTGTCAAGATGCAGGCTTCCCGCGGTTAGACGGAAAGACCCCGTGCACCTTTACTACAGCTTCGCACTGGCATCAGGATTGTGATGTGCAGGATAGGTGGTAGGCATCGAAACCAGAACGCTAGTTCCGGTGGAGCCTCCCTTGAGATACCACCCTTCGCACTCTTGATGTCTAACCGCGGTCCGTTATCCGGATCCGGGACCCTGCGTGGCGGGTAGTTTGACTGGGGCGGTCGCCTCCTAAAGCGTAACGGAGGCGCGCGAAGGTTGGCTCAGAGCGGTCGGAAATCGCTCGTTGAGTGCAATGGCAGAAGCCAGCCTGACTGCGAGACTGACAAGTCGAGCAGAGACGAAAGTCGGCCATAGTGATCCGGTGGTCCCGAGTGGAAGGGCCATCGCTCAACGGATAAAAGGTACGCCGGGGATAACAGGCTGATACTGCCCAAGAGTCCATATCGACGGCAGTGTTTGGCACCTCGATGTCGGCTCATCTCATCCTGGGGCTGGAGCAGGTCCCAAGGGTACGGCTGTTCGCCGTTTAAAGAGGTACGTGAGCTGGGTTTAGAACGTCGTGAGACAGTTCGGTCCCTATCTGCCGTGGGTGTAGGATACTTGAGAGGAGTTGCCCCTAGTACGAGAGGACCGGGGTGAACGATCCACTGGTGGACCTGTTATCGTGCCAACGGTAGTGCAGGGTAGCTATGATCGGAAAGGATAACCGCTGAAGGCATCTAAGCGGGAAGCCCCCCTCAAAACAAGGTATCCCTGAGGGCCGTGGAAGACCACCACGTCAATAGGCCGGAGATGTAAGTGCAGCAATGCATTCAGTTGACCGGTACTAATCGCCCGATAGGCTTGATCTGTTCCAGTAACAGACAGTCTCGTAAACACCAAAAAGCAAAACGAAACTTGGACAAAACGTTGATCTAAAAACCTTCCGCTTTTGGAAAACGACCCGTGACATAACGGGCCTGCGGCAACGGGCATTTGCTTCGCAAATATCCTGCCTGCCGCAAATACCAAAAGCCGGAGGCTTTTGGTATTTACTCGGTTTGGTGGTCATAGCACGAGCAAAACACCCGGTCCCATCCCGAACCCGGAAGTTAAGTGCCGTCGCGCCAATGGTACTTGGGCTTAAGCCCTGGGAGAGTAGGTCACCGCCAAACCTAGTAAATACCAAAAAAATCTCTCTAACGATCATAACCAACAATCTCCGCGGGATGGAGCAGCCCGGTAGCTCGTCAGGCTCATAACCTGAAGGTCGCAGGTTCAAATCCTGCTCCCGCAACCAACTTCAGCGAACAACCGTTCGATACAAAGCCCGCCTCTCCGGCGGGCTCTGCTTTTGCGAGCATCTCCAACAGCTTGCCTGACATATCCAGCTCATGATGCTCCTGCTCACCGTCCCAGGTCACGACAACGCGGTCGATCAGCCCATGCAGTTCATCCGCCGCAGACCCCGAAACCTCCTCATCCATCAGCGTGGCCGACAGGTTGTCGACATAGCGTCGATACAGGGCAGGGAGATTGGCTGGTTGTCAATCGGCACGAAACTTTGACCCCACGTAGGCATCCGAAATTGCCCCCCTGTTTGACGTGCGGTTAGCTGGCCCTATGCGGCGCAGCCTCCACACGGCGAAGCCGTATCGGGCCAGCGTCGGCTCGACTATTCTCGGGTTTTGAAGCACCAGCTCGCGTTGCCTGTTTCGACGATGTCGCAATGGTGGGTAAGGTGGTCGAGCAGTGCAGTGGTCATTTTGGCGCCGCCGAAGACCGAGGGCCATTCGCCGAAGTCGAGGTTGGTCGTCACGATGATCGATGTGCGCTCGAAGAGGCGGCTGATGAGATGGAACAATAGCTGACCACCGGTTTGTACGAAGGGGAGATAGCCAAGCTCGTCGAGGATCAGGAAGTCGATGGGGCACAGCAGATCTGCCGTGCGTACCTGTCGATCGGCGCGGGCTTCCGTATCGAGTTTGTTCACCAGGTCCACAACGTTGAAGAAGCACTCCCGTCTGCCGCGGCGGATGCACGACCGGGCGATGCTGACGGCCAGGTGGGACTTACCGGTCCCGGTGCCGCCGATCAGCACGACATTGCGTTGCTGCGCCAGAAACTCTCCGGTCGCCAGATCACGGACCAGCACCTCGTTGACCGGCGTGCCTTCGAAGCTCAACTCATCGACTTCTTTCGTCAGGGGCAGCTTGGCCATCTTCATCTGGTATTTGATTGAGCGCGCCTGCTTCTCACTGATCTCGGCGTTCAGCAGATCGCCGATGATCTGTTGCGGTTCGTGCTGGCGCTTCACCGCCGTGGCGATGGTCTCATCGTAGGCGGCCTTCATGCCGTAGACCTTCAGCTGGCTCATCGCGTCCAGCACTTGTGATCTTTCTATGGTTGGGTCTCCTTAGGCTGTCATAGCGTTTGCAGTCGGCCACGGGCTCGCAGGTCAATCGCAGCGCGTCGGGCGTATCGATGGTCAGCGGCGGCGGCGGCTCACGATGTCGGGCCAGAATGTTGATGACGACCGAGGCCGCGGGAGCCCCTTCGTTCAGCGCTTCGGCACAGGCAGCCCCCACTGCATTCAGCCATCGGTTGGGATTATGCTCAGGATCTGGACCATTTGCCGGTCGCCATTCGGCGCCTTGCCAAGCTTGTGCTGAATGCGCCTGATCGCTGATGACAATTCCCAATCCTTGAAGGGCGCACCATTCCTGAGCGCTCCGGGCTTGCGGGCCAGCACCGGGATATAATGCAGCGGGTCGTAAATGGCCTTGTCGCGCCCGAAGGCTCGGGCGTGCTGTCCCACGATCTTGCCGTCCTGCCAGAACTCGACCCGCTCGGCATAGGCGCGGATCTCGACGGGCCGACCGACGGTGGGGCCATCCACCGAGTACCGGTTCTTGTCGAAGCGGACGAGGCAGGTCTTCGAGACTGACGCCGGAACGGAATGGAAGCCGTCGAACGGGCCGACGTAGGGCACCAGGCTCGCGCTCGTCTTGGAACACTTCCCAGATCGTTCGATCCCGAAGCTCCTGGTGCGGATGGGACTTGGCCCAGGCAACGCAGCGATCCTCGAGCCAGGCATTGAGTTCGGCGTAGCTCTTGAACTTGGGCTGCGGCACGAAGAACCGTCGCCGGACAACCCCAACCTGGTTCTCGACCTATCCCTTCTCCCAGCCAGAGGCAGGTGTGCAGGCGACTGGGTCGACCAAGTAGTGACCGCACATCTGCTGGAACCGCCGGTTGTACGCGCGCTCGCGGCCGACGAAGATCGTGTCCACCGCGGTCTTCATGTTATCGTAGATACCCCGCGCGCAGGCTCCGCCGAAGAAGGCTAAGGCCTTGTCGTGGGCGTCGAAGACCATCTCCTGCGTCTCGCGCGGGTAGGCCCGGACGAACAACATACGGCTGTGGCAAAGCCGGACATGCGCCACCTTCACGGTTGTCGTCGCCCCATCGATCACCACAATCTCGTGGCTCCAGTCGAACTGGTAGGCCTCGCCTGGATTGAAGATTAGCGCCACATAGGCAGCGGCCGAGGCCTCCTGTTCCTCTTTAGACCAAGTGGTCGCATATCGCCGGATCGGATCACCTTACGTACCGTGTTCCACGAAACCCGCAGATCCCGGCAGATCTGCTTGATCGGCTTCCTGTCCTGAAAATACGCCCGCCGGATCTTTGCTATCGTCTCCACGACCAACATCCCACTCTGTGCTCCCCGATAACCTCGGGAGCATCATTCACATCAGTATAAGGGGGTCATTTTTGGACGCCGATTTCCCGCTACGGGGTCAAAATTGCATGCTTGTTCACATGCAGACAGCAAATCGCAGCTTACGTCAGTGTCTAAATTTCAGGGGTAGCTTAGTCGGACGGCTGCCCTCAGTGAGCTGCACAGAGGACGTCACGTGTACTACATCTTTGGCGAGATGCCGCATGCCAGCCTCCGCAACGGCGGGAAACCACCAGCCTGTTGCGACTGGCTTTGCGTCCGGTTTGCGACTGTTGACTTGGCGCATGGTCCGCGGTGTCCAGGCAAATTGGCTGCTAAAGCTTAGATCCGGCTGCTCAGGCGGTTAGCCATTGCTCCAGCTTGGCCGGGTCGGGAAGTCCGCCCACATGGACAAGCTTGCCGTCCACCGCGAGCCCGGGTGTCGACATGACACCTGCCATTGCGATGGATTTCGCGTCCGTCACCTTTTCGAGGGTGATTTCAACGCCCAGTTTCGCTGCTGCGTCGCGGACCATGTTCTCTGTGGTTTCACAGCGCTTGCAGCCGGGACCGTAGACTTTGACAGATTTCACGGGATGTCCTTTCAAGAGCGGATCTATGGGGCGTTCACAGAAGGAAGTTGAACAGATAGCCAGTGGCGAGAATACCGGCGGCAACAATGGCGATAAAAATCGCGATCAGACGTAGGGTCAGCACCTGTTTGAGAATTATCATTTCGGGCAGCGACAGGGCGATCACCGACATCATGAAAGCAAGCGTCGTGCCAAGGGCCGCGCCCTTGCCAAGCAGTGCCTCGACGATGGGAATGACACCCGCGGCATTGGTGTACATCGGCACGCCCAAGACGACCGCCGCCGGCACTGACCACCATGCCTCACCGCCCATGATTTTCAGCATCATCGCTTCGGGGACATACCCGTGGATCAGCGCGCCAATTCCGATCCCGATCAGCACCCAGATCCAGACTTTGCCGACAATTTCACGGACTTGCTCTGCGCCGGTTTTCAACCTGTCGACGAAAGTAACCGTCTCCTCGGGGAGGGCACCAACAGGACCTGCATTCAGGTCGCTCACCCAGTCCTGCAGATAGCGTTCCAGTCGCATCTTTCCCATCACGTAGCCGGTGACGGTTGCGATCGTGAAACCGAATACAAGGTAGATCGTGGCGATTTTCCATCCCACCAGAGCATAGAGCAGCCCAAGTCCGACCGGGCCGACCATCGGGCCGGCAATCAGGAACGAAAACGTCACGCCCAAGGGAACCCCTGCGGAGACGAAACCGATGAAAAGGGGCACGGATGAGCAAGAACAAAACGGTGTCAGAACACCAAGAAAGGCGGCCAGCGGATAGCCAAAGAACTCCCGCTTGCCAGCCAGGATGGCACGCGTCTTTTCGGGGCTGAACCAGCTACGCAGGACACCCGTCACGAAGACGATGCCGGTAAGAAGCAGGAGCACTTTCGGGACGTCATATACGAAGAAGGTGATCGCCTCGCCGGTGTGACTGTCACGGGCAACGGGCAAAAGGCTGGTGACCCATTCAGAAAACGGGATCAACTGCCCGTATACCAGCCAGCCAACGACCGCGGCCCCGACAACAGCCGCATACCACAGCCAATCCGGTGTCGTATGCTTCGCGGGGAGTCCTTGGGTATCTGTGGTCATGCCATCTCCTGTTTGAGAGAGTTTTCCGCCAGCAAGACCGCAGAGATGACAGCCGCGATTTCTGCCGGGATATTCGGGTTCTGACGATACCTGACCCATTGAGCGTCTTGCCGGTCGATAACCAGACCAGCTTCGCGCAGCACCTTCATGTGTCGCGACATGCGGCTTTGGCTTACATCAAGCCGCTCCATCAACTCACAGACGCAGTGCTCGCCGCCATCCCAAACGATGGCGAGGGCGGCGCGGCGGGTCGAGTCATAAATGGCGTTTAGGATCTCTTGCATGACGCATGTATATGCGGCCTACCGCATATGCGCGTTGATCCACGTCAACTGGCCCCATTGGGTGAATCTCTGGATCTCAGCCTGTGGTGCTTGCTCAGCGAAGTCTGCTTCTTTGGGGCGCGGCATCGCCGCGGTGACAACCAGTTGTGCACCCCGGAATGCCTTGTCTGTGATCGGTTTTTTGCCGGTGCTGCCTGAAAGAGGCAGCGGTCCGCAGCAGGCCCGGAGAGCCGCGCCGTGGTCTAGCCATCAGGTCAACGCGGCCTGCGCAGCACGCCATACTGCGCATAGCCGCGGTAAAGCTGGCGATGCTCTGCCGTGCCGCCGGTCTCTGCGGCAATCCTGTGCAGGGTGGTTTTAAGGTTCAGCCGCGGACTGACGTGAAATTTCGCCAGCCATCGGCGCAGGGATGCTTCGAACCAGTCGGGCCATCCGGACTGATCCGAGAAATCCACCACATGCAGTTCACCGCCGGGCCTCAGATGCGCGGCCGCCATGCGCAGGGCGGTCTTCCAGTCCGGGATCATCGAAATCCCGTAGGAGACAAAGATCCGGTCGAACCGGGGGCGCTGAAACAGCGTGGCACCGTCAAAATCGCAGGCGTCTGCCTGAGCCAGCTGTGCCCGGTCTTTCAATTTCGCCTGTGCCGAACGCAGCATCTGGGACGAAATATCCAACCCGTAAAAGGCACAATGCGGGTATCTGCGGGCCGCCAGATGCAGGTTGCGCCCGGTGCCGCAGGCCACCTCCAGGATATGTGCACCTTCCTTGGGGGCGAGGTCTGCAATCAAACGGTCGCGTCCGAACAGGTAGTATTTGCGGGTCAGATCATAAATCATCCGTTGATGGCGGTAGGTCTGATCCATCAGATCAGCGTGGGTATCGGGCGCTGAATCAAACATGGGAAGGCCCTTTGTAGCGGTAGAGGTGGAAGGCGCCGTAGATGGCAGAACGATCCTCTGCCGTGCCTTTGGCCGAGGCTTCGGCGTCATAGGCCCATTGGTTCAGAAGATCGGGCCTGACCCGGCCGGGCAGGATATTAGCGCTGCCGCCGGTGCGGAAAATCACCCGTGCGCCCAGTCTTGCCGTGCGGGTGATCTGCGCCCAGAGCGCATTCAACTGCGTATCATTCATCCAGTCCTGCGCATCCAGCAGCACGTAGCCGTCCTTGCACCCGTCCGGTTCGGCTTCCAGCAGATCGGTGAGGGAGCGGTTCACGATCCGTCCGTTGTCTGCACTCTGCCGCAGAGCCTCGAAGTTCTCCCGGCTCAGGTAGGGGGGCAGTGATCCATCCGGGGCGGGGTCGTATTGCCGGGCAAAGGCCTGCCAGGCGAAATAATTCTCCCGGATCGGGAAATCGCACATCAGCTTGCGCACCCGTTCGCGCAGTACTGGCAGGACGTCGCCACCACCGTCAGCGGCGAGCTTGTCATACTGCGCCGGCGGGATGCCAAGGCCGAACAGGGCGGCGCGGAACCCGGCCAGTTTGCGCACCAGCCACATGTCGAACAGCGGCGCGATCTCTTCATCGAAAAACGCCTGCTGGTCCTCTAACGTCCGCGCTGCCAGAAGCGGCGCAAAGTCTACGCGGCCAAGGCGGGCCACCAGATGCACGGCGCCGAGGAAACGCCCCAGCAGACCGTGCCGGTAAAACCGGTTTTGAAACACGGAGATCCGGCGGCGGATCGGTTGCCGCGCGTCCCAGAAATCCCGCGTGTGCGGGTCAAGATTGGGGCGGATGTAGCGGTCATAGAGCGCTACGTTGCTGGCCAGATCGGCTCGGGCAAAGAACTGGTAGAACGCCGCATGATCCGGCAGGCAGCGCGCTGCGGTCAGTTTCAGCTGCCCCAGCGCCACATGGGCAGGCGATAGATCGACGGCGGTAACCGACGCGGCGCCTGCAGTGAGATAGGACATTAGGTTGCAGCTGCCGGACGCGATACAGACCAGATTGTCTCCCGGCTTGATATTCAAGGCTGCCATATCGACAACCGGATCTTCCCAGATCTGCGGATAGACAAGGCCCAGGAACAGCCGCGAGAACAGATGCTCCAGCCGTCCGGTTGCGGCATCGCCATCCTGCAAAACGGCAGCATCCAGCCGCGCCTGTGCGGTCGTACTCATCGGGGGCACCTCTCATACATTTTCAAGTTGCCTGTCTTTTTCGGACTGTTTGTCCTTGCGCCGCGCCCGGCGGCTGCGGTGATGGGCGCGGCGGGCCGAGCGGGTCCAGTCGATCAGCACCAGTTGCCCGTCTTCCTGTTCCGCCACGGCAGTGCAGCTCTCGACCCAATCGCCGGTGTTGACGTAGGAAATCTCGCCAATATCGCGGAGGGCGGCGCTGTGGATATGACCGCAGATAACCCCGTCATAACCACCGCGCCGGGCCTCGGCAGTCAGGACGTTTTCATATTCGCTGATGAAATTGACCGCCTGTTTGACCTGATGCTTGGCCCATTTGGACAAGGACCAGTATTGCCCGCCCCAAAGATGCCGAAGCCGGTTGATGCGGGTGTTGAGCCAGAGCATGAAATCGTAGGCCCGGTCTCCAAGGTGGGCCAACCATTTTGCATTGACCACCACGGAATCGAACTGGTCGCCATGGGTCACCAGATAGCGTTTGTTGTCGGCGGCGATGAAATCTGCCGTCTGCACCACCTCGATGCCGCCGAAATGCGTCCCGGGGTACCCAGATGGATGTCAGACAGAAAGAGGGTGCGGTACTTCATCGTGCTCGCCCGTGCTGCTGCGCGTGGCGCCAGAGGTACCGCAGCTAATTGACAGAAGCATGACGTTCCTGGCCCGGCGCGTTTCGGCCGACCCGGAGAGATGTAAGGTTACTGAAAGCTTGCTGCGGCATCCGGTGGCGCAGGTAAAGGCTTGTCATCAGTTCTTTCGTCCGCGCCGCGCCAGCCGCAATGGCCGGAGATTTCCGGTGATCGAGGCAACGAAGCGTCCCAGGCGACAGCAGCTGAAGACGGCCCAGACCAGATATATTTTACCGGAGGTATGCCCCTTGCATGGACGATTTGCCGAAGCCGTGAGAAGGCTGAACGCCCGCCTGCCACAGGTCAGGCGACCGGAGCTGTCGCCAACGATGCTCAACATACTGGTCGCCACTTATATGCTGGTGGCCTTCAACGCGGCGTTCTGGAGGCACCTCTCGACGCTGTTCGAGGGCGCGCCGATGAATGTGGTGCTGTTCGGGGCTGCGGTCTGGATGCTGACGTTCTTTACCCTCAGCCCGTTCAGCTGGCCGCGCGTGCAGCGCCCGGTGGCTGCCATTCTCATTCTTCTGGCGGCGGCGGCCTCATGGTATCAGGGGCACCTGGGCATCATGATCGACAAGCTGATGATCCAGAACGTGATGAACACTACCTATGCGGAATCCCGGCAACTGATCACGCTGCCCTATCTGCGTTACATGGGGCTGACAGGCGTGCTGCCCGCTGCCTTGCTGTTCTGGCCGCGCATCACCTATCCGAAGTTCCGGCATATCCTGTGGAAGCTGCCGCTGACTGCTGTCGCAAGCTTCGCGATGACGTTCGGTTTCCTGTTCGTCAACCTCAAGGCAAATGCCTCGGTCATCCGAGAGCATCACGAGTTGATGGGCAGCTACCAGCCCGGCGCCACCATTGGCGCCATCGCCCGCTACGCCAAGATGGAAATCCGGGCCAGCAACACAGAGGTCGCACCGCTGGGACAGGATGCAGCCAAGGGGGAAGACCTGCTGGCGGCTAAAAAACCGGTTCTGCTGGTGATCTTCGCCGGAGAGACCGCCCGCGCGCAGAATTTCGCGCTGAACGGGTATGCGCGGAACACCACGCCGCAGCTGGCGGGGCTTGATCTCCTTAATTTCAGCGAAACCTCGTCCTGTGGAACATCGACGGCGGTGTCGCTGCCCTGCATGTTTTCCGCGCTGGGCCGGAGTGACTACAGCCATCGCGCCTTCATGGGGCAGGAGAACCTTTTGGATGTGCTGGATCATGCCGGGGTGCAGCCTGTGTGGATCGACAACAACACCGGGGATCAGCGGATCGCCCGGCGCACCGGGGCGCGGCAGGTCGATGTTACGCTTGATCCGGCGGCCTGCGCCGATGGGGAGTGCAGCGATGCGGCGCTTCTTGGGGCGCTGGCGCAGCAGATCGGAGCGATCAAGGAAGACACCGTGCTGGTGCTGCATATGATCGGCAGCCACGGGCCCGCCTACTACAGGCGCTACCCCGAGGCGTTTGCCCGCTTCACGCCTGATTGCAGAACAGCCGAGTTCGATTATTGCACGCCGGAAGAGATCGTGAACGCCTATGACAATACCATCGCCTATACCGACCACATCCTGGCCAAGGCGATTTCAATGCTGAACGCGCAGGACCATGCTCTACCGGCGTTGATGTATATCTCGGATCACGGTGAATCCCTAGGGGAGGGCGGGCTATACCTCCACGCCGCGCCGATGTTCATGGCGCCGGAGGCGCAGACTCGGGTGCCGTTCCTGATGTGGCTGCCGGAAAGCTATCGCGAAGCGATGCATCTTGATGGCGCCTGTCTGAAGGATATGACCGATCAGCCTGTCAGCCAGGACAATCTGTTCCATACGGTCCTGGGCCTCCTCGACATCCGCACCGAGGTCCGGCAGCCGGAGCTGGATCTGGCGTCGCGCTGCCGTATCGCGAGGCCCGCAACATGACGGTACGTGATCAATCGCAGGGCGCAACTCCGCAAGAGATCCCGCCTGCCGTGACCGGCGTTGCGCATGTCATTGCCGCTGCGCGGTATTCTCTTGGCGGATTGCAGCGGTTGATGGGGGAAACCGCCGCCCGGCTGGAGCTTGTCGCGGGGGCTGGGACGGGGTTCCTGCTGCTGGTTCTTGGGGCCTCTGCTCTACAGCTTGCGGCCTTTGCCATTCTCTTTGCACTCGTGCTGGCGGTCGAGGCGCTCAATACCGCGATCGAGGTGCTGACCGACCGGATATCGCCCGAATGGTCGGTGCAGGCAAAACACGCAAAGGACCTTGGCTCTCTGGCGGTTGCGCTGCTGATCTTTTCCAACGTTCTTTGTGTCGGGGGGATCCTGCTGTCGCTGTTTGGCTAGCCGCAACTCCGGTGCGGCCAAAGGTATCATGGGTCAGGCGGGACGGCAGTCTGCGACGCCATGGGTGCAATAGAAACAGGCGCCAAAGGGCCGCCGTCGCGGCTGCCTAAAAAATCGGCGCCCGCGTCTGAACCGTCACAAAACGGCCACGAAGAGTTTGACTTCCCGGTCCTGTTAAGCCTTATTGGGCCTACATGGCGACCTGATCGCCGTTGGCAATTGAGCCCCGATCACCCTCTTGCAGGGTGGCGGGGCTTTTTAGTTTGTGGGGTACTATGCAGGAATTCGATCTTGGTCTGGTCTTCTCGACCTCTGGACCCTACGCCGCGCTGGGACAGGCCGGACTGGCGGGGGCCGAGCTGGCCATCGCCGATCTGGAGCGCGAGGGCATTGCCCGAATTGCGCCCGTGACCTGTGATCCGGCGGGCCGCCCCGAGGCCTATGAGGCGATGACCCGCGATATCCTTGCTGGTGGTGTGTCACACGTGGTGGGCGCCATCACCTCCTGGAGCCGCAAGGACATGATTCCGGTGCTGGAGCGTTATGGCGCGATGCTGTGGTACCCGTGCCCCTATGAGGGCTTCGAAAGCAACGATCACGTCGTCTACATGGGCGGCGCGCCGAACCATCATATGATCCCGCTGCTGGACCGGGTGCTGAGCCAAGGCACGCGCCGTGCCTACCTGCTTGGTTCCAACTATGTCTGGGGCTGGGAAACGCTGCGTCTGGCCCGCGAACGGCTGAGCGCCGCCGGGGTTGAGATCGTCGGCGAGCGTTTCGTACCACTTGGCGATGTGGACTCCGATCTGGCCCTCTCCGAGATCATCTCTGAGCAGCCGGATGTTGTCGTCAACTCGCTGATCGGTCCGTCGAATGAGGCGTTCCTGCGCGGATTGCCCACCGGGCAGCGGCCGACAATCCTGTCCTGCAACCAATCCGAAGCGGATCTTGATGTGCTGGGCCAATATGGCGACGGGATCATCTCGGCCGGGACCTATTTCGAACCGCTTGGCCCCGAGGGTTTCGTGCGCCGTGCCCGGGAGAAATCGCCGAACGGGCGCTGTTCCTGCGTCTTTGCCACCTCCTATGCCAGCGTTCGCATTCTGGCCGAAACCGTCGCGAAAACCGGGACCACCGCGCCAAGGGCGGTGTTCCATGCGGCCTGCGATGCGCGCCATGAAACGGTTCTGGGGCCGGTGCAGATCGACCCCATCACCCGACACGCATCGCTGACACCGCATATCGCGCAGGCCGAGAACGCACAGTTTCATCTACTGTCTTCTGCCGAGGGCCCCGTCGCTGCGGACCCCTATCTGACCTGCGTTCCCCCTGTATCCGCCCCGCCGCTCCAGACGCCCAGTTTGAGGATCGTAAAATGACCTATAGCTTCGCCGGAAAATACGCTCTTGTCCTGCATCCCAGCGCTGAAATGCGGGATCAACTGGTTCGACGTCTGGGCACGCTTGGCATCAAGGCCGAAGGGCGCTGGCCCGCGCTGGAAGTGGCGGATGTCCGCGCTGACCTGCTGGTTCTGGACCTTGACCGGGCCGAGGACGGGCAATTCCCCTGGTCGCCGCAATCTGCGCCTATGCCGATCCTTGGGCTGATCGGCTCGGAAACGCCGGGACGCCTGGAATGGGCCGTGCGGCAGGGTCTGGACGCCTATCTGCCGGTCAATGCCACCGCCAATATCTACTCGGCGCTGGTGCTGGGCTTTGCTCGGTTCAAGGAACGCATGGAAACCCGCCGCCGTGAGGCTGAAAGCAACCGGCGCGCCTCGATGCGGCTGGAGTTGTTGCAGGCGGTCCTTGTCATCATGCGCTCTGAGGGCGTCGATGAGGCGACGGCCCTGAAGAAACTGCGTGCCTTTGCCATGGTAGAGCGCGTCGCCTTGGAAGATGCTGCCGTCCGGTTTCTGGCGCGCCCGGCCATGCGGGGTCAGGCATGACGATGACAGCAGCCACAGACGGTCAGATGACAGCAGGCCGCGGCGCGCGCAGCCGACGTGTGATTTATGAGCTGATGACCCGGCCGCGCTCGGCCTTTGGGATGGTGATCATCATCCTGATGGTGGGCGCCGCGCTGCTGGCGCCGTGGATCATGCCGCATGACCCGTTTGAGCAGAGCTTCGACGGGCTAAGTCTGGCCGGGGCGCCTCTGCCGCCGGGAGCGGATTTCCCGCTGGGCACGGATCTTTTGGGGCGGGATCTGGCTTCGCGGCTTATTCTGGGGACGCGCACCTCACTAATCATCGGTATCCTTGCCAATGGGATCGCGATCCTGCTGGGCGCCGGGGTTGGCATTACGGCCGGCTATTTCGGCGGCTGGATCGGCGCGGTGCTGATGCGCTTTACCGATCTGATGATGGCCTTTCCGGCGCTGCTGTTGGCGATTGTTCTGGCGGCGATCTTTCAGCCCTCGCTGCTGATCGTGGCGCTGGTCATCGCGATGGTGAACTGGGTACAGATGGCACGGGTGATCTATACCGAGACCCGGTCGCTGGCCGAGCGTGATTTCATCACCGTGCAGCGGGCGCTGGGCGCTGGCCACCTGCGCATCCTGTTCAAACACCTGCTGCCGCATCTTTTGTCGTCCATCGTTGTCTTTGGCACCCTGGGAATTTCGACAACGGTCTTGCTGGAGGCGACGCTGTCCTTCCTTGGCGTGGGAGTGCAGCCCCCGATGCCAAGTTGGGGAAATATCATCTTCGAAAACCAGACCTATTTCACCACCGCCCCCTGGCTGGTCTTCTTCCCCGGCATTGCGATCCTGTTGCTGGCGCTGGCCTTTAATCTGGTGGGCGATGCCCTGCGCGACATTCTTGATCCGACCCTGAAAGGACGCCACTGATGCAGGCCTATCTTGTCCGCCGCCTGATGGAGAGCGCGCTGATCCTTCTGGGGATCACGCTGGTGACATTTATCCTGCTGTATCTGGTGCCGGCCGATCCGGCGCGGCAGATCGCCGGGCGGTCGGCCACCGCCGAAACGGTGCAGAACATCCGCGATCAGCTGGGGTTGAACGATCCCTTTGTCGTGCAGTACTGGAACTACCTGACGGCGTTGTTTCAGGGCGACATGGGGCGCAGCTATCTGCAACGCGCCGAAGTCTCCGAGCTGATCGCTGCCCGCCTGCCTGCCTCCCTGTTGCTGATGGTTGCGGCCATCGTGACCGAGCTGGTGTTCGGCCTGACCATCGGTATCGTCGCGGCCCTGCGCCGCAACAAGCCCGCAGACCACGGGCTGATGATCTTTAGCTTTGTCAGCATCTCCGCACCGCAATTCGTCATCGGCATTCTGCTGCTCTATGTCTTTGCGGTGAAGCTGGGCTGGTTCCCGATTGGCGGCTACGGCACCTTTGGCCATGTGGTGCTGCCTGCGGTGACGCTCGGGTTTCTCGGTGCGGGCTGGTACAGCCGAATGATGCGTTCCAGCATGATCGACGTGCTGGGCCAGGATTTTGTCCGCACCGCGCGGGCCAAGGGGCTGGGCAAGGCCCGTATCATCCTGCGACACGTCATTCCCAATTCCATTCTTCCCATCATCGCGATGATCGGCATCGACATCGGGCTGTTCATGTCCGGCATCGTGGTTGTGGAAAGCGTCTTTGGCTGGCCCGGGATCGGCCAGCTGGCCTGGCAGGCGATCCAGCGCGTGGACATACCGGTCATCATGGGTGTGACCATGGTTTCGGCCACCGCGATCGTTCTGGGCAACCTTCTGGCGGACCTCGTGGCGCCGGCAATCGATCCCCGTATCAAGACCAAATAGAAACGGTAAAACCAACAGAGGACTGGAATCATGAAGAAATTTCTTTTAACCGGTGTCGCCGGACTGGCTTTGTGCGGCCATATGGCAGCCGCAGAGGTGAATGCAGATGCCCCGATGGGTGGCACCATGACCGTCACCTACAAGGACGATGTCGCGACGCTGGACCCCGCCATCGGCTATGACTGGCAGAACTGGTCGATGATCAAATCGCTGTTCGACGGGCTGATGGGCTATGAGCCGGGCACAACGGCGCTGCGCAACGAACTGGCGTCCGACTATGCCATTTCCGAGGACGGTCTGACCCATACCTTCTCCCTGAAGGACGGGATCAAGTTCCACAACGGCCGCGAGATTGTCGCCGAGGATGTGAAATACTCGCTGGAGCGTGTGACCAACCCCGAAACCCGTTCTCCTGGCGCAGGCTTCTTTGGCATGATCGCGGGTTTTGACAGCTGGAACGCGGGCGAAGGCGAGGGGCTTTCGGGCGTCAAGGTGATCGACGACAAGACCATCGAGATCACCCTGTCCCGTCCCGACGCGACCTTTGGCCATGTGATGGCGCTGAACTTTGCCTCCATCGTGCCCAAGGAAGCGGTCGAGGCGGCTGGCGAAGATTTTGGTCGCCAGCCGGTCGGCTCGGGCGCCTTCAAACTGGCGGAATGGGCGCCGGGCCAGCGCGTGGTGTTCGAACGGTTCGCCGATTACCACCGCGCCAACCTGCCCAAGCTGGATCAGGTGACCTTTGAAATCGGACTGGAGCCCACCGTTGCCCTGCTGCGTCTGCAACAGGGGCAGGCGGATGTGCCCGGCGACGGCATCCCACCCGCGCAGTTCCTGCAGGTGATGAACGATCCGGCACAGAAGGATAACGTTATCGAAGGTGGCCAGCTGCACACCGGTTATATCACACTGAACACCCAGATGGCGCCGTTCGACAATGTCGCCGTGCGCAAGGCCGTCAACATGGCGATCAACAAGGACCGTATCGTCAAGCTGATCAACGGCCGTGCGGTTCCGGCAAACCAGCCGCTGCCGCCGTCGATGCCGGGCTACGCCGAGGATTACGAAGGCTATGCCTTTGATCCCGCCGCCGCCAAGGAAATGCTGGCCGAGGCTGGTTTTGCCGATGGGTTCACCACCGAGCTTTACGTGATGAACGTCGATCCCAACCCGCGGATTGCACAGGCGATCCAGCAGGACCTGAAGGAAATCGGTGTCACCGCCGAGATCCGCAGCCTGGCACAGGCCAATGTGATCGCCGCAGGCGGTGAGGCGGATCAGGCGCCGATGATCTGGTCCGGTGGTATGGCCTGGATCGCCGACTTCCCGGATCCGTCGAACTTCTACGGTCCGATCCTGGGTTGTGCCGGCGCGGTTCAGGGCGGCTGGAACTGGTCCTGGTATTGCAACGAGGAACTGGACGCCCGCGCTGCCGAGGCGGACGCCATGACCGGTGCGGAAAACGCTGACGCCCGGATCGAGGCGTGGAAATCCATCTATCTGGATGTGATGGCGGATGCCCCCTGGGTGCCGGTCTTCAACGAGCAACGCTTCACCCTGACCTCGGACAAGATCGCGGGCGACGACAGCCTGTTCGTTGATCCGGTCCATATTCCGGTCAACTATGACTACATCTACTCGAAGGATGCTGAATAAAAATGTGTAAGCACTGTGATTACACGATCCACGGTGCACACCATCACGGGTGGGACAATTCGCTCCCGCCCGTGGAAACGGTGGCTCCCGGATCGCGCCTGCATTTCCAATGTCTCGACAGTTCGGGCGGGCAGTTCAACAAGGACAGCACCAGCGCCGATGTGCCCAATCTGGATTTTGGCAAGATCAACCCGGTTACCGGGCCGATCTATGTCGATGGGGCCAAACCCGGCGATGTGTTAAAGGTCAAGATCGAAGCCTTCCACCCCTCGGGGTTCGGCTGGACCGCGAATATTCCGGGCTTTGGCCTGCTCGCCGATCAGTTCACCGATCCCTATCTCAAGGTCTGGGATTACGATCCGGAAACGCTGGCGCCGTCGCTGTTCTCCGATCTGGCCAAGGTGCCGCTAAAACCCTTTGCCGGGACTATAGGTCTGGCCCCGGCCGAGGCAGGCCTGCATTCGGTGGTGCCTCCGCGCCGCATGGGCGGGAATCTCGATATCCGTGATCTGGCGGCGGGCACCACGCTGTATCTGCCGGTGGAATGCGAAGGGGCGCTGTTCTCCATCGGGGATACCCACGCCGCGCAGGGCGATGGCGAGGTTTGCGGCACCGCGATTGAATCGCCGATGGATGTGGAGGTCACGCTGGACGTGGTGAAGGGGGAAACCCTGAACTTCCCGCGTTTTTCCACGCCGGGGCCGGTGACGCGCCATCTTGATGCCAAAGGGTATGAAGTCACCACAGGCATCGGCAATGACATGATGCAGGCCGCGAAGGATGCTGTCAGCGCCATGGTCGACCTTCTGGGCCGCACCAAGGGTTTGTCGGCCGAAGATGCCTACCTATTGTGTTCCGTCTGCGGCGATCTGCGGATTTCCGAAATCGTCGACATGCCGAACTGGGTGGTCAGCTTCTACTTCCCGAACGTGGTGTTCGAATGAGCGAGACCGTGCTGACAGTGCGCGACCTGAGTGTTCAGGTCGCCACCCCTTCGGGGGCGAAGACGGTTCTGGATGGGCTGTCTTTTGATCTGAAGCGGGGCGAAACGCTCTGTCTGGCGGGCGAAAGCGGTTCCGGCAAATCCATGACCGCGCTGGCGATCATGGGGCTGTTGCCAGAGCCGATGTGCCGCATCGCGGGCGGCTCGGTGAAACTCGGCGATCTGGAGCTGACGACCCTTGGCCCGCGTGGCTACCGCGATATCCGCAGCGTGCGGGTGGCGATGATCTTTCAGGAGCCGATGACCTCGCTCAACCCGCTGATGACGGTGCAGGACCAGTTGGCCGAGGTGCTGCTGGAACATGGTGCCTGCAATCGCGGCGAAGCCCCTGCGCGGGCGCTGAAATTGCTGCAGGATGTGCAACTGACGGAACCGGAACGGCGGCTGAAGCAATACCCCCACGAATTGTCCGGCGGCATGCGGCAGCGGGTAATGATCGCCATGGCGCTGGCCTGCGATCCCGAGGTTCTGATCGCCGATGAGCCGACTACCGCGCTGGACGTGACGGTGCAGGCAGAGATCCTCGACCTGATCCGCGCCTTGCAAAAGGATCATGGAACCGCTGTGCTAATGATTACCCATGATATGGGCGTGGTGGCGGAAATGGCGGATCGGGTGGTGATCCTGCGCCACGGACAAGAGGTGGAAAGCGCCCCTGTGCGCGATCTCTTTGCCGCCCCGCAAAGCGACTATGCCCGGGAATTGCTGGCCGCGGTTCCCCGTCTTGGCACCGCGCCGCCTCGCCCTGAGATGGAAAAGGGCGCCCCGGTGCTGGAGGTCAGCGATCTGTCGGTGCGGTTCGATATGCGCGGCGGTATCCTCAACCGGGTGCAGGCGCGGGTCCACGCGGTGGAACAGGTGTCCTTTACCGTGCGTGCCGGAGAAACCCTGGCGCTGGTCGGGGAATCCGGCTGTGGCAAATCAACAATTGGCAAGGCCCTGTTGGGGCTGGTGCCATGGCAGGGCTCGATCTCGGTTCTGGGGCAGCAGACCCATGGCATGGGCCCAGGCGCGCTGAAGCCGGTGCGTCGGGACATTCAGATGGTGTTTCAGGACCCCGGTGCCTCGCTGGATGCGCGGATGACCGTTGGCGAGCAAGTGGCCGAACCTCTGGTCATTCACGGTCTGTCCAGTGGATCGGAGATGAGTGACCGCACGGCAGAGCTGTTTCGCCGCGTCGGCCTGTCGCCGGACATGATGCAGCGCTATCCGCATGAGTTTTCCGGCGGGCAACGGCAGAGGATCAACATCGCGCGGGCCTTGTCACTGTCGCCAAAGATCCTTGTCGCGGACGAAAGCGTTTCGGCGCTGGATGTCTCGGTTCAGGCGCAGATTCTGGAGTTGTTGCAAAGCCTGCAGGACGAGGACGGGCTGGCCTTCCTCTTCATCAGCCACGACATGGCGGTGATCGAACAGGTTGCGGACCGGGTCATGGTCATGCGTCTGGGGCAGGTGGTCGAGGAAGGCGTGCGTGATGCGGTGCTGCATTCGCCCCGCCATCCCTATACCCGCCGTTTGCTGTCCGCAGTGCCGGTTCCGGATCCCACGCGGCCTCTGCCAGAACGGCAGGCTGGTGATGCCAGTGGAACGCCCGTGCTACCAGTCGGCCAGTCGCCCGAAAAACTGATCCTGCGTGATCTAGGCGCCGGACACAGGGCCGCCGTCTGACGAGACTAGCACGGGTCCCGAAACGGAAAGGCGCCCCCCTGCAAGACAGGGAGGCGCCTTGGCCGAACGTGCGAATGGACGGCGTCCTTACAGGGCGGCTTTGAACAGCTCTGTAAGGTTTTCTTCGGTCAGCTCGATCGGGTTGCCGCCGCAAGACGGATCGATGATCGCGCCCTTGACCAGTTCGGGGATCGAGGCTTCGGTGACACCCAGATCCGACAGCTTGCGCGGGATGCCGAGGCTGTCGTTCAGTTCCTGCACATAGGCGCGGAAGCCGTCAAAGCCGCCTTCAATACCCAGATAGGCCGCCGCCTGGTTGAACCGGTCGGCAATCACCGGGGCGTTGAAGTCCAGAACCGCAGGCATGCAGACCGCGTTGGTGGTGCCGTGGTGGGTGTTGAAATGCGCGCCGATCGGGTGGCTCATGGCGTGGATGGCGCCAAGGCCCTTCTGGAACGCGGTGGCGCCCATGGCTGCGGCGGACATCATCTGCGCGCGCGCTTCGATATCGGTGCCGTCGGCATAGGCGCGGGGCAGGTAATCCTTCACCAGACGCATGCCTTCCAGCGCGATGCCCTGGGACATCGGGTGGTAATGCGGCGAAGAGAAGGCCTCGACGCAATGGGCAAAGGCATCAAGGCCGGTGCCTGCGGTGATGAACTTCGGCATGCCCACGGTCAGTTCGGGATCGCAGATCACCACGGTGGGCAGCACCTTCGGGTGGAAGATGATCTTCTTCTGATGCGTGACACTGTCGGTGATCACCGAGGCGCGCCCCACTTCGGAGCCGGTGCCAGCCGTGGTCGGCACGGCGATGATCGGCGCGATGGCCTCGGCGTCGGCGCGGGTCCACCAGTCGCCGATATCCTCGAAATCCCAGACCGGGCGGCTTTGGCCGCACATGAAGGCGACCATTTTGCCAAGGTCGAGGCCGGAGCCGCCGCCAAAGGCGATCACGCCGTCATGGCCACCGGCCTTGTAGGCGGCAACACCCGCTTCGAGGTTCTTTTCATTGGGGTTGGGATCAACCTCGGAGAACATGCCACGTCCAAGGCCCGCAGCCTCCATGATGTCCAGTGTGGACTGGGTCACGGGCAGATCCGCCAGTCCCTTGTCGGTGACCAGCAGCGGTTTCTTGATGCCAGCCTGCGCGCAGGCCTCGGCGAGTTCCTTGATCCGGCCAGCGCCGAATTTGATTGCGGTCGGATAGGACCAGTTTCCAACGAGAGACATGGATATTGCCTTTCATAAGGGCCATTAGGCCGGGGGACATTCAGAGTGACACAAGGACCGGGCCCGACCGGGGTGGGCGCGATCGCGCCCGCCGTGGGGGCGGGCGCGGTCCGGGCCGCAGAGCGCCCCGGACGGGATTGGTTCAGCCCGTCACCTTTTTCAGGTGATAGGATTTCGGACGGGTCAGGTTGTGATAGCCGATCACCGACAGGCCGCCGCCACGCCCGGTGTTCTTGCAGCCGGTCCAGCACAGGCCCGGATCGAGATAGTCGGCGCGGTTCATGAAGACGGTGCCGGTCTCGATCTGATCGCCGATGCGCTGGGCGCGGTCCACATCCGAGGTCCAGAGCGATGCCGTGAGGCCGAATTCGCTGTCGTTCATAAGCTTGATGGCTTCCTCGTCCGAGGAGACCTTCATGATGCCCACGACAGGGCCAAAGCTTTCGTCGCGCATCACCCGCATGTCGTGGGTGACATTGGTCAGGATCTGCGGCGTCAGGTAGGCACCGCCGTCATCCTCGGCAAAGGTTTCGATCTGGGCCACGGCGCCCATCTGCAGTGCCTCGGCGATCTGCTCGCGCACTTCCTTGGCGAACCGTACATTGGCCATCGGGCCGATGGAGGTTTCGGGATCCATCGGGTTGCCCAGTTTGTAGCCTTTGACGATCTCGAGCGCCTTGGCGAGGAAGGCGTCATAGACGCTTTCATGCACGTAGATTCGCTCGATCCCGCAGCAGCACTGGCCCGAGTTGAACATTGCCCCATCGATCAGCGTATCGACTGCTGCGTCGATATCCGCGTCTTCCATGACATAGCCCGGATCCTTGCCGCCGAGTTCGGTGCCAACGCCGGTAAAGGTGCCAGCCGCGGCGCGCTCCATCGCCTGACCGCCGCCGACCGAGCCGGTGAAGTTCACGAAATCAAAGGCCTTTGCCGCGATCAGTTCAGAGGTGGTGTCGTGATCCAGGAACACGTTCTGGAACACATCCGCAGGCACGCCCGCCGCGTGGAAGGCTTCTGCCATGCGTTCACCCACCAGCAGGGTTTGCGTCGCGTGTTTCAGCACCACGGTATTGCCCGCTATCAGGGCCGGGGCCACGGTGTTGATCGCGGTCATATAGGGGTAGTTCCAGGGCGCCACGACAAAGACGACGCCTTGGGGAATGCGTTTGATATAGCGTTTGAAGGTCTCGTCTTCGCCCACTTCGATATCGGCCAGCGCTTCCTTGGCGATCTCCGCCATATGCGAGGCGCGCTCGTTGAAGCCGCCGAATTCGCCGCCAAAACGCACGGGGCGACCCATCATATGGGCGAGTTCGGGAACGATCTCGTCGTTCATCTCGCCGACCTTGGCGACACCGGCCATCACCAGGTCGATCCGCTCCTGCAGGGGGCGGGCGGCCCAGGCGGCCTGCGCGGCGCGGGCACGCTCGGCGGCGGCAAAGGCGTCCTCGCGCGAGAGGGTTTCACGCTCTGCAAAAACCGATCCGTCGATCGGCGAGATACATTTCAGTGTCTGGCTCATGCCATCCTCTTGTGTTTGCTGTCAGGGGGCTTTCCCCTGCCGTGTCAGTATTTCGGGGTCCGGAGCAAGGCGCCGTGGCGTCAGGCCCGTTCAAATCCGCGTGCGATTTCGTAGTCGGTCACCACGCGTTCAAAGTCTTCGATCTCCACCTCGGCGGCGCGCACGTAGTGGTCGACCACATCGTCGCCAAAGGCTTTGCGCAGCAGGGTCGAGCCATTCAGCGCCTCGCGGGAATCGCGCAGGGAGCCGGGCAGCATGCCGGTCTCGCCCTGATAGACGTCACCCTTGGCTGCGGGGGCCAGTTCCAGTTGTTCCTCGATGCCCGCGATGCCTGCAGCCAGCTGCGCGGCCATGGCCAGATAGGGGTTGATGTCCGAGCCGCCGACGCGGCACTCGACACGCACTGCCTTGGTGCCATCGCCGCAAAGGCGGAAGCCCGCAGTGCGGTTGTCCACCGACCAGATGATCCGGGTCGGGGCAAAGGTGCCTTTCATGAAGCGTTTGTAGCTGTTGATGTAGGGGGCCAGGAAATACATGTAATCGGGGGCGTATTTCAGCATCCCGGCCATGTAGTGTTTCATCAGCTGGCTCATCCCCAGTTCATCGTTTTCGTCATAGAAGGCGGGTTTGCCATCCTTCCACAGGGACTGGTGCACGTGGGAAGATGAGCCGACCTTGTCCTGGTGCCATTTCGGTAGGAAGGTCGCGGCATGGCCCTGCTGCCAGGCGATTTCCTTCACCGCGTGTTTGGCGATGGTGTGGTGATCGGCGGTGTTGAGCGCGGCATCATATTTGATGTTCAGCTCTTCCTGACCGGCCTCGGCCTCACCCTTGGTGTTCTCGACCGGAATGCCCGCATCCCACAGGTGATTGCGCAGTGGGCGCATCACGTGCTCTTCCTTGGTGGTCTGCAGGATGTGGTAGTCTTCGTTATAGGCCGAGATCGGCGTCAGATCGCGGAAGCCGGATTTGGCGATCTCGCCAAAGCTTTTCTCGAACAGGAAGAACTCCAATTCGGTGGCCATCATCGCATCATAGCCCATATCGGCCAGCCGCTGGATCTGCTTTTTCAGGATCGCGCGGGGGGAATGGGGGATTTCCTTGTGGGTGTGGTGGTCCAGCACATCGCAAAGCACCATCACCGTGCCTTCCAGCCAGGGCATCGGGCGCAGGGTGGAAAGGTCCGGTTTCATCACATAGTCGCCATAGCCGCCTTCCCAGCTGGTGGAGGCATAGCCGTCGGGCGTCGCCATCTCCAGATCGGTGGCCAAGAGGTAGTTGCAGCAATGGGTTTCTTCCCAGGCGCTGGCGACAAAATGTTTGGCGTGGAACCGTTTGCCCATCAGGCGTCCCTGCATGTCCACAAGGCACACCAGAACGGTGTCAACAGTGCCGTCGGCAACCTGAGATTTAAGCGTGTCGAAGGAGAGCATGAGGGGCCCTTTGTGTGTTGCGGCCCGCAGGGGCGGACGCGTTTCCGTCCGACCCCTGCGGGCGAATTCCTGTTCAGGGTATCCGGCCCGCATATAGGTGGCGGGCCGGATGTAGGGTCTAGGACCGGGGCCTATCAGCCGTAGCGGTAGGGGCGACCGGCCTTGGTCATGTCCGAATTGTACTTCTTGATGATCTCGACAACCTTCGCCTTGGTGGGGCTTTCGGCTGCGATCTCATCCCAGAATTTATAGGCCGCTTCTTCAACGGTGGCCCATTCGGCATCGGGGATCGAGGTCAGTTCCATCTTCGGACCGTTGACGCGCAGATCTGCTTCGCCGCCCCAGTACCACCACTGACGGTAGTAGTGCGATTGATCACAGCAGACGCGGAACAGGGTCTGCAGGTCTTCCGGCAGCTCGTTCCAGCGGCCCTGGTTGGCAAAGAAGGAGCCAGCCCATGCGCCCGAGATGTTGTTGGTCAGGAAGTAGTTGGTCACATCGGCCCAGCCAACGGTGTAGTCTTCGGTGATGCCCGACCATGCGATACCGTCAAGTTCGCCGGTCTGCATGGCGACTTCGATGTCTTCCCAGGGGAGGGTGACCGGCACCACGCCGAACTGGCTGAGGAAGCGACCGGCGGTCGGGAAGGTAAAGACGCGCTTGCCTTTGAGGTCCTCAAGGCTGCGGATCGGGTCTTTGGTGGCAAAGTGGCAGGGGTCCCAGGCACCGGCCGAGATGTGTTTCACGCCAACCTTGGAATATTCTTCGTCCCAGATTTCGTTCAGGCCATATTTGTTGAACAGCACCGGCACGTCGAGCGAGTAGCGCGAGGCGAACGGGAAGTAGCCGCCAAAGACGGTGACTTCGGTGGGCGATGCCATGGAGTCATCATCCGACTGCACCGCGTCGATGGTGCCGCGCTGCATGGCGCGGAACAATTCGCCGGTGGGCACCAGCTGATCGGCGAAATACAGCTCGATCTGCATGCGGTCGCCTGCGATCTGGTTGAACATATCGATGGCGGGTTTCACCACGTGTTCGGCCAGAGCCGCACCGGCATAGGTCTGCATGCGCCATTTGATTGTGGATTGCGCCAGTGCCGGTGTGGCGAGCGGCGCCGCCATTGCGCCTGCACCGGCGGTGGTCAAAAACTTACGTCTTGTCGTCATCTCGTTTTCTCCTTGTTGAAATAGGGCCCCCGAACAGGGCTCTTTTTGGTTATTTTCCGTAGACCAGATCGGGCAGCCACAGGGCGATCTGCGGGAACAGCATCACCAGAGATAGCGCCACGATCATCACAGCGACAAAGGGGATGATAGAGACATAGATGTCCTTCAGCCCGATTTCCGGCGGCGCCATGGCGCGCATCAGGAACAGGTTGTAGCCAAAAGGCGGCGTCATATAGGCGATCTGCGTCGTGATGGTGTAAAGCACCCCGTACCAGATCAGATCAAAGCCGAGCGCCCCGACCAGCGGCACATAAAGCGGCGCCACGATCACCAGCATCGCGGTGTCATCCAGGAAAGTGCCCATAATGACAAAGCTGAGCTGCATGAGGATCAGGATCATCCAGGGGGAAAGGCCCAGCTGCGTGGTGAAGAGATCCTCGATCGCCTTCACGGCGCCCAGCCCGTCAAAGATCGCGCCGAACCCCAGCGCAGCAAGGATGATCCACATGAACATGCAGGAAATGCCCAGCGTCGAGCGCACGGAGGTTTCAAACACCTCCTTGTTCATGCGCCCCTTCAGCACCGCAGCGATAAAGGCGGTCATGGCACCGATGGCCGAGCTTTCCACCAGCGAGGTCCAGCCGTTGACGAAGGGGATCATCATCGCGGCAAAGATCGCCAGCGGCAGCACGCCCGAGAACAAGAGGCGGTATTTCTCTTTCAGGAACAGGTCGGTGTAGAACAGCGGGATCTTTCGGGTGACAAAGGACAGCGCCGCTGCCGCCAGCGCCAGACCGATGGCCGATTTCGGCGCTACGAAGTCCAGCTTCACCACCAGTGGGATCAGCACCAGCGCGGCCAGAACGATATGGTTCAGGCGCAGCGGGTGGTCACTGACGCGGTCGTATTCGGCCAGATCCTCGGGTGTCATCGCCGGGCCAAGGTCCGGCTGCATCCGGGCGCGGAAATATATGTAGGCGATGAACATGGTGGCCATCAGAAGGCCCGGCACCACGCCGGCCAACCACAGCTGACCCACCGGCTGTCGTGCGATCATCGCATAAAGCACCAGCACGACCGAAGGCGGCACCAGAATGCCTAGACTGGACCCAGCCTGAATTGTGCCTGTCACCAGAATCTTGTCATAGCCGCGCCGCAAGAGTTCCGGCAGCGCAATGGTGGCGCCGATGGCCATGCCGGCGACCGACAGGCCGTTCATGGCAGAGACCAGAACCATCAGGCCGATGGTGCCGATGGCCAGGCCGCCTTTTACCGGTCCCATCCAGACGTGGAACATGCGGTACAGATCGTCGGCGATCTTCGATTCCGACAGCACGTAGCCCATGAAGATGAACATCGGCAGCGTCAGCAGTGGATACCACTTCATCAGCTTCATCGCGGCGGAAAACGGGATCTCGACACCGCCGGTGCCCCAGAGGAGCAGACCGGCAACCGCGCCGACAAAACCGATGGCGCCAAAGACGCGCTGGCCGGTCATCAGCATCAGCATCATGCCGGCAAACATCACGAGGGCGATCATTTCATAGGGCATCAGAGGTCCACTCCGCGCAGGCGTCCGATATCCCGGAACAATTCGGCAAGGCATTGCAGCAGCATCAGAAAGACACCGAAGCAGAGGGTGAATTTGACGGGCCACAGGAAGGGTCGCCAGGCGGTGGAACTGCGTTCGAGATAGCCGAGTTTTTCACCCGCCGCGGTCGGCCCCTCCCTCACCAGCGTCCAGATGAGGTCACCAAAGAAGGAAAAAGGCTCCATCCCGAAATAACCAAGGCTATAGGCGGTGGAACTGACCGCGCCGTAAAGCAGAATCCCAAGGTAGACCATCAGGAACAGAACGGTGAAGGCATCGACCCAGGCTTTGGTTCGGGTGCTCCAGCCGCCATAGAACAGGTCCATCCGCACGTTCGATCCCATCTGGATCGAATAGGGCCCGCCAAGGATGTAATAGGCGACCATCACGAATTGTGCGGTCTCCAATGTCCAGAGTGACGGGTTGAAGAAGGTCTTGGAGACCGAGGACCACAGCAGGACCCCGATCAGGGCAAAGATCAGATACATCGCGAACCGGCCAATGAACCGGTTCAGCGCATCGATCATGCGGACATATCGCAGAATGAAACTAGGCATTGGCCTGCCTCCCGGCCTTGAGCGCGGCAAGCGCAGGACGCAGCAGCACCAGCAGGTCTTCGGCTATGGCGGCCTCATCCTGCGGGGTGCGTAGCAGATCGTTACGCACTTCGATCATCACATTGGCGAGCCCGTTTTCCAGACCGTGCAGGCGCAGGGAATGGGTGACGCCATCCTCTGGGCCGTAGGGATCGTTGCGGGCGATCCTACGCTGCGGCAGGCGAGGGGCCTCGGCCAGCATGGCATCGGCCAGACGGGTGTCGCTGTCGTGCAGAATGCCGATTTCAACGGCGCGGTGTTCGCCGAAATAGACCGGTGTGAAACTGTGCATGGTGACCAGAACCGTCGGCAGGTCTTTGGCCTTGCGCGCTGCCAGCACGTCGCTGACCGCCTGACAGAACGGGGTATAGACCGTGTCAACACGCTCGGCGCGTTGTTCGGGCGTCAGGTCACAGTTGCCCGGCACCACGATCACTTCAGACTTTTCCGGCATGGCCGAGGCGGCTTCGGGCGGACGGTTGCAGTCGTAGACAAGCCGCGACACCCGGCTGGCCACCAGCGGCGCATCAAGAGCGTCGGACAGGGCGAGCGACACCGCCCGGGCGCCCGGGTCCCAGGCAGCATGGCTGGTGCGGTCGGCTTCAGCGAGGCCAAGCCCTTTGTAGCGCGCAGGAATGTGGTGGCTGGCGTGCTCACACAGGATCACCACCTCCCCCGCGCCGTCGGCGTTGAAGACTTCGGTAGCCTCGCTCAGAGCGTTGGAATCGCCCGGTGACATTCAGTACTCCCCGATTTTGGAAAAATGTTTTCACGTGGGGCATTTTCTGTCAATATCGTTTCAGGCAGTTTTTTCTGCGGTCGTTTTCCGCGCGATGTAGGATGCGGCGAATGCCCGTTTTTTGATCGACCGAAACAGAGGTGTGCCCCCTTGTCCAAACCCGCCGCCAGTGTGCGAGAGCTGATCCGCGAACACTATTCGACGCTGACCCAGTCCGAGCGCAAGTTCGCCAATGCTCTGCTCGAAAACTATCCTGCGGCGGGGCTGGCCTCGATCACCATCGTCGCGTCGAATGCCGAGGTTTCGACCCCGACGGTGGCGCGGATGGTCCAAAAACTCGGCTTCAAGGGCTACCCGCAGTTCCATCAGGCGCTGCTGAAAGAGCTGGAGGCGCAGGTGTCCGGCCCGACGCAACGACGCGCGAACTGGGCATCCGAGGCGCCCGAGGGACATCTGCTGAACAGATTCGCACAAGCTGTGACGGACAACCTTGGTCAGACCTTTTCAAACCTCGACTACGAACAATTCGACCGCGCGGTGCACCAGCTGGCCGATACCGAAGGGCGGCTCTATGTGGTGGGCGGGCGGATCACCCGGGCGCTGGCCGACTATGCCTTCACCCATTTTCAGGCGATCCGTCAGCACGTGACGCATATGACCTCGTCTTCGGCTACCTGGCCCCATTACGTGCTGGACATGGTCGAGGGTGACACCTTGCTGATGTTCGACGTACGGCGTTATGAAACCAACCTGCAACGGCTTGCGGAACTGGCGGCCGAACGTGGGGTGAAAATCATCCTGATCACGGACCAATGGGCCAGTCCGATCACCTCGGTTGCCCATTATACGTTCAATTGCTGGGTTGAAATCCCGTCGGCATGGGATTCGAACATCTCCACCATGATGCTGCTGGAGGCGATGATCTCTGCCACCCAGGAAGAAGGCTGGGATGAAACCCGCGAGCGCTATGAACGGCTGGATGAACTGTTCGATATGACGCGGCTATTCCGCAAGTTTTCCTGACAGCGACAATTGCTGTCAGCCATCCGGTGGATGGGATGGACATGCGCCGGAGGATACCGCAGTGTATTGATATTTAGCGCCTTTCGGGTGCGCCGAGATCAAAAAGTGTTATAGCGAGGTCCGAACGTATGAACAGGTTTGTCAGAGTTGTTGCCATCGCCAGCATTGCGGTTCTGGCTGCCGTCCCCTCCATCGGCAAGCCGCTGAGCCGTATTCTTGCGGAATCGGGCCTGTCGCCTTTGGATATGGAGATGATGATCCAGGCTGAGGCTGTCCTCTACAGCATCAGCCAGCCAAAGACCGGCACGGTCGAAGCGTGGAGCAATCCCGAAACCGAGGCTCATGGTACGGTGACGATCATCAACCGGAATGCCAACTGCATCATGTTGCAGCACGAAGCGCACATGAAGGGTAGGGAGAAGGCTTTGCAGCCAAAGCGCAAGTTCTGCAAGGACGATAAGGGCGCGTGGCGCTTGTCGCTTTAAGCGGGTTTCAAGGTCAGTACTGATTCAGCGATAGGTTCGCTGCTCGATCGGGGTGGCTGCAATCGCTTCCAGTAAGCCGTCGATCAGCAATTCCTCGGCCCGGTTTTTTGCGGCGTGGCGGTTCCAGACCACATGCACGTCGATGGCGGGAAGATCATCATATGGCGGGACCTGCCAGAGCTGCCCATCCCGGACATCCCGCGCCGCCACGTGGACGGGCAGGGGGCCGATACCGACACCGGCCACGATCATGCGGTGAACTTCCTCAAGGTGACTGGACAGGCCGGTAACCTTGTCGCCCAGTTCGGCCTGCGCCCGCATTACTGTCACCGGTTTCAGCACATCGTGCAGCCGGTCGGTTTCAAAGCTGACCGAACTGTGCCCGGCCAGATCCGACAGTTTCAGATCCTTGCGCCCGAACAGCGGATGGCGCGGGCCGCAGAACAGACCAAAGAATTCCCGGTACAGACGCCGGTACTCCAGCTTTGGGTTGTGATCCCGCACCAGGCACAGTGCAAAAGAGGCCCGTTTTGCAGCCACCTCGGCGATGGCGGCGGCGCTGGTGCGCACGTCGATCGACAGGGTGGCTTTGGGGTGTGCGAGGTGGAAATCGGCCAGTACCTCGTCAAACAGCGGGCAGACAACGTGGCTGGCCATGACGATCTTGACGTGGCCCTGCACCTCATCCGTCAGCTCCCGCATCAGTGTGGACAACCGCAGGATGGAGCCGTTGATGTCCAATGCCTCGCGATAGAGCAGCCGCCCGGCATCGGTCAGCTGGTAATGCCCCGGCGAGCGGTCGATCAGCTTGCGCCCGATGCGGTCCTCCAGCTTCTTCAGCGCGGCAGAAACCGAAGGCTGTTTCAGCCGCAGTTGTTGTGCCGCCTCGGTGATCGAGTGGCTTTCTGCCAGTACCACGAAGGTGCGCAGCAGGTTCCAGTCCAACTCGCGGGCAATACGCTCGGGGGCAAAGCGCCCGTCGCTTTCCATAGATTCCATCTATATTCACAATTTTGATTATCTATTTGATCTATGGTGATCAGGTTTTGCATGCTTCCGTCAAGCCCGGATTAAGTGGGCGTTAACAGGGAAAGACCATGTCCGTCGAAAAACGAGAGGCGCGTCAGCCTTGGATTCTGCTGTTCCCCGCCCTGTCTGCGGTGACGCTGTTACTGTTCGTCCCGCTGCTGTTTATTCTGGTCTACAGTTTCTGGCTGCGCACCGCCACCGGCGCCGATGTGGCGGGTTTCTACCTTGATAACTGGCAAGAGGCGCTGAGCGATCCTTTCTACCGGGATATTCTGATCAGTACCCTGCGCATTGCGGCGATCACCACCGTGGCCTGCGCCCTGATGGGGTACCCTTCGGCCTATTTCATTGCCCGTTCGCAGGGCAATAAGGCGGTGCTCTTGCTGCTTTTGATGCTGCCCTTCTGGATCAGCTACATCATCCGCACGATGAGCTGGATCAACATTCTGGGTGTATCTGGCGCCTTCAACTCGGCGCTGCTGGCGCTGGGCATCATCGATGAGCCGATTCAGATGCTCTATAACGAGGTGACGGTCATTCTGGGTCTGGTGCACTTCCTGCTGCCCTTCATGATTCTCAATATCTTCGTTAGCCTCGACGGCATCGATACCAATCTTGAAAACGCCGCCAATTCTCTGGGCGCGACCCGCTGGCAGGCGTTCCTGCAAGTCACCCTGCCGCTATCGCTGCCGGGTTTGGCCGCCGGTGGTCTGCTTTGCTTCGTGCTGGGCGCGGGCACATATATCACCCCGCTGGTTCTGGGCGGGCCGCGCGATGCCATGTTCGCCAACCTCGTGTTCGAAGCCATCATTACCCAGCTGAACTGGCCTCTTGGCTCGGCCCTGTCGCTGATGCTTCTGGCGGTGCTTGGGGCGCTGGTGATGATCTATAACCGCTACCTGGGCATGGCCCAGCTGATGAAGGGGCTGGGCTGATGGAAGGTCGTTTCAACATGGGCTGGAGCCTGATCCGGGGCTGGGCTGTCCTCGTCTATATCTTCATGTTCCTGCCAGTGGCCGTGGTTGTGCTGCTCAGCTTTAACGCTAGCCAGTTTGGCAATTTCCCGATGACCGGATTTTCCTTCCGTTGGTTCGTGGAACTGGCAGGGAACGATGCGATCCTGCGCGCCTTTCGTACCTCGATCATCCTCGGTCTGCTGACCGCACTGATTTCGACAACGCTCGGCGTTCTGGCCAGTCTTGCACTGGTGCGCTACCGGGTGCCGGGGGCCAATGCGATCTCGACCCTTCTGATCGCGCCGATCCTGGTGCCCGAGGTGGTGCTGGCGGTGGCGCTGCTGCTGTTCCTGAACTTCCTTGGCATCAACAAGAGCTTTGGCCTCCTGCTGGCAGGTCACGTGATCTTCACGCTGCCCTTTGTGATCCTCGTGGTGCAGGCGCGGCTTGTGTCGATCAAGCGCGACGTCGAAGAGGCCGCGATGAGCCTTGGCGCCTCGCCAGTGCAGACCTTCTTTCAGGTCACGCTGCCCCTGATGCTGCCTGCCGTTCTGGCCGGGGGGCTCTTCGCCTTTACCATCAGTTTCGACGACATCACCGGCACTCTGTTCTGGAAGCCCGGCGGCGTGGAAACCGTGCCGACGCAGATCTTCGCCATGCTGAGAAACTCGATCAGCCCGGAGATCAACGCGCTGGGCACCGTGATGATCGTGATGACCGTTGGCCTGCCGCTCCTCGGTGCAGCCATCGCCCGGGCCATGGCCCGCAAAAGCGGCACGTAAGAACCGCGCCCTCCCCAAATAAGACCAACAAAATACAGACCAACATGGAGACTGAAATGACCAAGAAAATGGACAATACCACCCGGTATGAGCGCGCCCGCGAGCGCTATATGAACGGTGATCTGGATCGCCGCAGCTTTCTGGGGCTGATCGGCGCGGCGGGTCTGGCCTATGGCGTGTCTACGCCCTTTGCCAAATACGCGCATGCGGCGACCACCGAGCAGGTCCGGTTCGACGGCTGGGGCGGCGTTGTCAGCGAAGCCTTCCGCAAGCACGCCTTTGATCCCTATACCGGCAAGACCGGTATCAAGGTTGTTGACGGCACATTCGGCGGTGGCGACGAATATCTGTCGCGCGTCAAGGCCAGCCAGCCGGGCGAATATAACATCGCGCACCTGTCGGGCGTCTTCGACTACGCACGCTATCACGCGCTGGGCCTCAGCTCGGAACTCAATGAGGCCAACATCCCCAACCTCGAATACGTGATCCCGAAACTGGTCGATGTGTTCCGCGGCGTGTCGGGCGGCAAACTGTCCTGCGTTCCCTATGACTACGGCACCACCGGTCTGGCCTATAACCGCAAGCATATCTCGGACGACGAGATGAAGGAAAAAGGCGCCAAGATCCTGATCGAGGAAGCCTACAAGGGCAAGATCGCAGGCTGGAGCGACTGGCGCACCCGCATGTGGTACGCGGCGCTGCAGACCGGCCAGAACCCGAACGAGATTTCGGATGAAGAGGCAGCATGGGATGCGGTCCGCACCCACCGCGACCTCAGCCTGAAATACTGGGGTTCGGGCGCCGAACTGATGAGCCTTCTGGCCGAAGAAGAGATCTACGTCACCGAAGCCTGGTCCGGCCGCATCTTTGCGCTGCAGGAGCAGGGCCATGACATCGGTTACATGGATCCGCCCAACGGATTCGGCTGGCAGGAATGCCTCTTCGTGATGAAAGGCTCGCCGATGGAAGCCTGCGAAGAACTGCTGAACTTCATGCTGGCGCCGGAAACCTCGATCGCGGTGGCCGAAGGCCAGAACTACCCGACCGCGCTGGATCCAACCAAGGTCGATCTTGGCGACAAGATCCCGACCCTGCCGGCCTTTGACCCTACCGGCACGCTGGATGGTCTGACCTTTGCCGATCCGGACTTCTGGAACGGTCACGAAGCCGACTGGTCGAAAACCTTCGGTCGCGTCCAGAAGGGCTACTGATCCCTCCCGCCCTCTCCCCGAACGGGGAGGGGGCACCTTTGAACCTTCCATCCGGAGAGCACCCCGTGAGTTCCGTCACCCTGAACAACATCGTCAAACGTTTTGGCACCTTCACGGCCGTGCATCAGGCCAATCTTGAAATCCCCGAAGGCGCTTTTGTGACGCTGCTGGGGCCGTCGGGCTGCGGCAAGACCACGAACCTGCGGATGATCGCGGGCCTGCTGGATCCGAGCGAGGGCGAAATCCTGATCGGTGGCAAGCGCGTCAACGATGTACCGATACACAAGCGCAACCTGGGGATCGTGTTCCAGAACTACGCCCTGTTCCCGCACAAGACCGTGGCCGAAAACATCGCCTTTGGCCTGAAATATCGTGATGTCCCCAAATCCGATGTGGCCCGCCGGGTGCAGGAGGCGCTGGATCTGGTGCAGCTGCCGGACGTGGGCAGCCGCTATCCCAAGGAACTGTCGGGCGGGCAGCAGCAGCGGATCGCGCTGGCCCGTGCCATCGTCATCGAACCCGAAGTGCTGCTGCTGGATGAACCCCTGTCGGCGTTGGATGCCAACCTGCGCGAAGACATGCGGGTCGAGCTGAAGCGCATTCAGGCCCAGATCGGTGTCACCACCGTCTTTGTGACCCATGACCAGTCCGAAGCGCTGGCCATGTCGGACAAGATCGTGGTGATGAGCGCCGGTCGCATCGAGCAGGTCGGCACCCCCGAAGAAGTCTATAATACCCCCGCCAGCGAATTCGTCGCCAATTTCCTTGGCGCCTCCAACATTCTGGCTGGCACCTGTGTGTCCCGCGACGCCAAGGCCGCGCTGCTGGACGTGCCGCTGTTCGGCAAGGTTCCCGTGCCCGCGGACAAGGCTGCCGCCGCCAGCGAAGGCGCCGCAGCAAAGCTGGTCCTGCGCGCAGAGAAGCTGGTGCTGATGGCGCCGGGCAGCGATACCTCTGGTCTCGTCACCGCCGAGGCCGTGGTCGAGACCGTTGATTATCAGGGGCAGACCGTCCGGTATTTCCTGCGCGTTGGGGACACCCAGCTACAGGCGATCAACATGATCGACGGCCGCCCCTTTGCCGAAGGGCAATCTGTCATCGCCGCATTCCGCCCGCAGGATTGCGCGGCGCTGGCTGGCGCCTGACGGTTTTACGCAAGACACGTTCGCGAGCAGGATCACAGCATGAGCAATCTTTTCTATCAGGGCCGAGGCCGCAAACCGGTGCTGGAACAGGCCCGTGGGGTCTATATGTGGGACAAGGATGGCAGGCGCTATCTGGATGGCTCATCCGGGGCGATGGTCTGCAACATCGGGCATTCCAATGAAAACGTGCTGGCCGCGATGCAGCGGCAGATGGAGAAATCCACCTTCGGCTATCGGTTGCATTTCGAAACCGAAGCCTCTGAACAACTGGCTGCACGTCTGGCCGGGCGCATGCCCAAGGGTCTGAATAAGGTGTTCTTCGTGTCTGGCGGCTCGGAAGCGGTGGAAAGCGGGATGAAGATGGCCCGCCAATACGCTCTGGCCACCGGGCAGGACAGCCGCTGGAAGGTGATCTCGCGCAGCCCGTCCTATCATGGTTGCACCCTGGGGGCGCTGGCCGTCACCGGCTATACCACCCTGTCGCAGCCTTTTGCGCCGATGATGCGCGAAATGCCAAAGGTGCCCGCGCCGCGCGCCTATCTGGATGGTCTCGACCCGAACGACAGGGAAACCGGTCTGCATTACGCCGACATGCTGGAGGCGAAGATCCTCGCCGAAGGAGCGGACAGCGTTCTTGCCTTTATTCTGGAACCGGTCGGGGGCGCCTCCACGGGCGCGCTGGTGCCGCCGCTCGGATATATGGAGCGGATCCGCGAGATCTGTGATCGCTATGGCGTGCTGCTGATCATGGATGAAGTCATGACCGGCGCCGGGCGCACGGGGACCTTCCTTGGCTGTGAGCACTGGAATGCACAGCCCGATATCGTGGTGATGTCCAAGGGCATCGGCTCGGGCTATGTGCCGCTGGGCGCGATGATCGCCGATGAACGTCTGGTCGACCCGGTGCTGGATGCGGGCGGCTTTGCCCATGGGTTTACCTATGCCGGCAATCCGCTGGCCTGCGCTGCTGGTCTGGCCGTGGTGGATGAGATCGAGGCACAGGACCTGTGCCGGAACGCCACCGAGATGGGCGACAAGCTGATCGCACGCCTGCACGGGCTGATGCAGAAGCACGAAATCATCGGCGATGTGCGCGGCAAAGGGCTGCTCACCGCCTTTGAATTCATGTCGGACCGCGACACCAAGGCGCCGCTGCCCAAGGGGTTGAACGCCTATCAGCGGTTCGTCGATATTGCCTATGATAAGGGGCTGATCGTTTATTCCCGCCGCACCCGCGATGGGGTGGAGGGCGATCATATCCTCGTCTGTCCGCCGCTGATCGTGAATGACACCCATCTGGATGAGATCATCGAAGGCCTTGATGCCTCGCTGGTCCAGTTCACCGATGAAATACACCCCGCACTGAAAGTCGGCTGAGACATGTCCAAGATTCTGATCACCTGCGCCATCACCGGTTCGATTCATACGCCGTCGATGTCGCCCTATCTGCCGGTGACGGCGGATGAGATCACCGAGCACGCGCTGGGCGCGGCAGAGGCAGGCGCAGCTGTTCTGCACCTGCACGCGCGCGATCCCGAAACCGGTCAGCCCTCGGCCAGCAGCGAACATTTCAAGGCGTTTCTGCCCCGCATCAAGCAGGCCAGCGACGCGGTGCTGAATATCTCGACCGGGGGCAGCGCCGTGATGACGCTGGAGGACCGGCTGGCAGCCCCCAAGATGGCCGAGCCGGAGATGTGCAGCCTCAACATGGGCACGATGAACTTCGCGCTTTACCCGGCGGCCGAGCGGATCACCGAATGGAAACACGACTGGGAAAAGCCGTTCCTGGAAAACTCGGATGATCTGGTGTTCAAGAACACACCGCGCGACATGGCGCGGATCCTGACCGAGATCGGCCAAGAGCGCGGCGCTCGGTTCGAGTTCGAATGCTATGATGTCAGCCATCTTTATATGCTGAAACATTTCGTGGACCGGGGCCTCGTGAAGGCGCCGCTGTTCATTCAGTTCGTATTCGGTGTTCTGGGCGGTATCGGGCCGGATCCGGAGAACCTCACCCATATGAAACTGATCGCCGACAAGCTGTTTGGCGATAGCTATATGTTCTCGGTGCTGGCAGCGGGTCGCCACCAGATGCCGCTGATCACCATGGGGGCGGCGATGGGCGGCCACGTGCGGGTCGGGCTGGAAGACAGTCTGATGATTTCCCGTGGGCAGCTGGCCAAGACCAATGCCGAGCAGGTGACCAAGATCCGCCGCATCGTCGAGGACCTGGGCCGCGAGGTCGCCAGCCCCGACGAAGCACGCCAGATGCTGGCCCTGAAGGGCGCGGACCGGACCGCGATCTGATGGAGATCCGGTTTCGCCCGGCAGGGGCGCAGGATGTGCCTGCGTTGCATTGGGCGCTGACGCAGTTGTCGCAGGATCTGGGCGATCGCCACGTTGCGGGGGAGGCTGATCTGATGCGCGCAGGGTTCGGTACTGATCCCGCCTTTGGCGCGCTACTGGCCGAGGCAGGCCCGCCTGTGGCGGCGCGCACGGTCGGGGCCAGCCTGTTCTCGCCGGTGTTTTCCACCGTGCGCGGGGCGGCCGGGGTCTATGTGGCCGACCTTTGGGTTGCGGCGGATGTGCGCGGGCAAAGGCTGGGCCAGCGCCTGCTGGCAGCGGTGCTGCAAGAGGCGCAGAGCAGATGGGATGCACGGTTTCTGAAGCTCAACGTCTATGACGACAGCCCGGATGCGCGCAGGTTTTACGACAGGCTCGGGTTCAAACCCGCCGTGTCGCAGACGGAAATGATACTGGATGAGGCCGGATGCGCGGCCCTGAGAGGAGAGACATGAAAGCGGTTTTTGACGAACGCCAGTGGAACCACGATCCAAAGCATTTCATGGCGAACGGCGCCATTCTACCCAATCCGGAACAACCGAAGCGGATCGAGGTTCTGCATGCAGGCGCAGTGGCAGCCGGGTGCAGCTTTCAGGCGCCTCAGGATGCCGGTCTTGGCCCGATTGCAGCGCTGCATTCGGCGGAGTACCTGACCTTTCTGGAGAACATCTATACCCGCTGGCAGCGTATTCCCGGAGCCGGTGAAGAGGTCATTCCCAACATCCACCCTGCAGCCCGGACCGACGGGTATCCCAAATCCGCCGTGGGACAGGCTGGGTTCCACCAAGCCGATACCGCCTGCCCGATTGCCGAAGGCACCTGGGAGGCGGCCTATTGGTCGGCACAATCGGCTGTCACCGGCGCCGATCTGATCCTTGGCGGCGAACGCTCGGCATATGTGCTGTCGCGCCCGCCGGGGCACCATGCCTTTGGCGATCTGGCGGGGGGCTTTTGCTTTCTCAACAATTCCGGCATCGCGGCAGAGCGGCTGCGCGCCGCTGGCCTGCGCCCGGCCATCTTGGATGTGGACGTGCACCACGGCAACGGCACCCAGGGTATCTTCTACCGTCGTGACGATGTGCTGACTGTCTCGATCCATGCGGATCCGGCGCGGTTCTACCCGTTCTTCTGGGGCCATGCACAGGAACGCGGTGAAGGTCAGGGGCTGGGTTATAACCTAAACCTGCCCCTGTCGCGCGGCACCGGGGACGAGGATTACCTGAAAACCCTGGCCACCGCCCTTCAGCGTGTGAAAAGCTTTGGCACTGATGTGCTGGTCGTGGCGCTGGGGCTGGATGCCTCGATTGACGATCCCTTCGAGGGGCTGGCGGTGACCAAAGAGGGCTTTGCCCGCATCGGCGCGGCGATTGCGGCCACCGGCCTGCCGGTTCTCTTTGTGCAGGAGGGAGGCTACCTCTCCGACTCGCTTGGCGAAAACCTGACACGAACCCTCACCGGGTTTCAGGAGGAAGCGTGAGCGCGAACTTTGATGTCATCGTGATCGGCGGCGGGATCGCCGGGATTTCGGCAGCTGCTGAACTGGCCCGCGATATGTCGGTGCTGGTTCTGGAGGCAGAGCCGCAGACCGGCTATCACGCCACCGGCCGGTCGGCGGCCATCTTCATCCGCAACTACGGCAATGACACGCTGCGTGCCCTCAACGCGGCCTCGGCGCCGGTGCTGGAAGCGCCGGAAGGTATTTCGGATCGCTCACTCTTGTCGCCGCGCGGCGAGATGCTGGTGGCCGACGAAAGCGAACTGCCCGCGCTTGAGACTTATGCGGCAGGCGCTGTCGGGCTGGAGCGGTTGTCACCAGAGCAAGCGGTTGAATTGGTTCCCATCTTGCGCCCCGAACGGATTGCGGGTGCGCTGATTGAATGGGATGCGCAGGATATCGACGTTGACCGGATGCTGGCGGGCTATGCCAGCCTGTTGAAACGGCGGGCCGGCCAGATCGTGACCGGGGCGCGGGTCAGCGCATTGACCCATGCAGGTCAGGATTGGCGGGTGCAGGCGGGTGATGACACATATACTGCGCCCATTGTGATCAATGCTGCCGGGGCCTGGGCGTCGCAGGTTGCGGCGCTGGCGGGAGCCCTGCCAGTCAATGTGGCACCGCTGCGCCGCTCTGCCGCGATCCTGCCTGCCCCCGAAGGCTATGATCCCACAGGCTGGCCGCTTTTCGCCTCGGCCGCGGAAAACTGGTACGCCAAGCCAGAGGCGGGC